>NZ_JBYRDY010000002.1:0-36428 GCF_058072785.1 Isoptericola sp. MSGPD8_1_ISO-PGPR-S23-394 | reverse complement strand
GCGAGTCTCTTTCCTATGCAGCGAGGGTCGCCCCGGTTTTCCAGGCCAAGGGGCGGCCCTCTCTTTTGGCTGATGCGACGCTATCCCTGTGACACCGCTGGAACAACGAGGGGTTGTGTCCGGCGTGTCGGCGTGGGCCTGACCTCCATTCCTTGCGAGCTAGCGTGGCTAGCCATGTGTCGGTACCCCCGAGCATGGATGGCTTCCCTAGCCATGTCAAGAGCACTAGGGCGACTCTGGGCATCTTGGTTGGCCAAGTTGCTACGCTCGAGAGCATGCGCCTCGACCCGGACGACTCCCGGCCGCCCTACCAGCAGGCGGCCGCCGCGTTGCGCGCCGCGATCCTCACCGGCGAGTACGCGCCCGGCGATCGGCTCCCCGGCCAGGAGCGTCTGAGCTCGGACTTCGGCATCGCCCGTGCCACCGTCCAGCAGGCGCTCCGCGTCCTGCGCGACGAGGGCCTGATCGTCTCGCGCCAGGGTGCCGGCGTCTTCGTCCGTGAGAAGACGGCGCGCCCCGTGGGGCTGCGTCCGCACATCGAGCAGGCCTTCGAGGAACCAAACGTGCGGATCGACTTCGTGGGCTACAGCGCCGAGACGCTCGCGGGCGCCCTCACCGAGCCTCTGGACAAGATCCGCACTGGCCGGCTGACCCCGCAGTCCATCCAGATCCGCATCCTGGTCTCGGACATGAGCCGGCCCCTGGCCCTGCCCGTCGCCGTCGACCGCGACGAAGCTGTCTCGGCTCAGGCTCGTGCCCGCATGGCCAAGATCAGCGGACGCCACCTGGACTCGATCACCGCCACCGTCGAAGAGCTCGAAGACCTCGGCCTCGTGCCCTCCGCGTCCGTCGAGACGCGCATGCACGGTTCAGCACCAACATTCAAGGCCTACATCCTCAACGCCACCGACGTGTTCTTCGGGTACTACCCGGTCCAGGCCCACGAGGTCCGTTTGGGCGACGAGCGCGTGACGATCCTCGACTCGCTGGGCAAGGACGCGCTGCTGTTCCAGCACACGACCGACGAGGACCCCGGCTCAGAGGCGAGCCTGTTCGTGGCCCAGACGCTGGCTTGGTTCAACAGCGTCTGGACCAGCGTCGCGACCCCTCGGCTCACGACATGAACACGCCCGACCTGCGCTCCCCCTACTTCGACGAGGTCTCCGCGGTCCTGCTCGACTTCGACGGACCCGTGACCGCGCTGATGCCCGCGCCCGTGAACCGCCAGGTAGCGGACCAGGCTCGAGCGGCGCTCGCGGCGCACGGTGCCGTTCCACCTGAGCCAGTGGCGAGCACGAGCGACCACCTGGCCGTACTCCGGTGGGCCGGCGACCATTCGCCTGCTGCCGTCGAGGATGTCGAGACGGCCTGCGTTGGCGCCGAGATCGCATCCGCGCGCATCACCTCGCTGACCCCCGGGGCCGACCAACTACTCCACGCCTGCCGCCGCGCCAGCGTGCCGGTCGTAGTCGTCTCGAACAACGCCGCGAGCGCCATCGACGTGTTCCTTGCGGCCCACGGGCTGGATGATCTGGTCCGGGAAGTGCTGGGCCGTCCGCTGAACCAGCCCAAGCTGATGAAGCCTCACCCGCACCTGGTGCAGCAGGCGCTCGCAGCCGCGGGCGTCGAGCCGGCGTCGGCGGTTCTGGTCGGCGACTCGGTGTCCGACGTCGTCGTGGCCCATGCCGCGGGCGTGCGGGCAATCGGGTTTGCCAAGCATGAGCGGCGCGGTCTCGAGCTACAGGAGGCGGGCGCGGACTTCCTCGTGACGTCGATGGTGGACCTGACGCACTGATCGGCTCAGTGGATGCCGTAGGCCTGGCCCAGCTTGTTGGCTCGCTGTTGGCTCACGCCGAGCACTGAGCCGATCTGGCTCCAGGTGTGGCCGGCTCGACGCATGTCGGCCATGAGCGTGGCGCGGCTGCGCTTGGCGTCGTCGAAGGCTGCCTCGGCGCGAGAGAGCGCGTCGGTCACTTCGGCGGCCCTGATCGAGAACGTGGCGACCGTGGGTGCGTTCGTCGTGGTGGTCACGTGCGCCCTCACCTCCTCTGGGTCCTGACCACCATTGTGCGTGAACCTGTCGGGGTTGCTCATGAGGTGGCCTGTTGGCGTGGCGCTAGCACGTTGCCAGCCGGTTGTAGGCCTGTGGACAGCGCTGGTTGTCCATGGTCATCTAGGGGCGCCCCTGCTCGGGATAGGGCGTCGTCGCAGGTCAGCCTGTGGTCATTTAGGGGCGCTCGGGGCGTCGTCGCAGGTCAGCCTGTGGTCATTTAGGGGCGCTCGGGGCGTCGTCGCAGGTCAGCAGCGGCCCTACGGGCGCTCGCGGGCACAGTTGTCCATGGTCATCTAGGGGCGCACAGCCATGGTCATTTAGGGGCGCCCCCCCATGCATATGCGCAGGTCAGAGCCCAGAACTCGGGGTGCCCCTGTATGTCTATTCTCCTGTAGAAAACTCTCCCGTAGTCGTCGGGCCGGGACCTGTGGATCCGTGGACAACCCAGGGGTCGGGTGCGTCGCGCTCCGCGCGCAAGGACCCCAACTCATCTCCGCGGTCTTCTGTCGTTGCACTTCCTCGAGCCTGGACCTCCGGTCCTCAGCTCGAGCATCAGCGAGGCGCAGAATCGGTACGTACCCGAGCGGCGAGCCACCGCGACGTGGGCTCTGGACCAGAGCCGGGCTCAGGAAGCGCCGAACGGCTCGCGGCCGCTCCTACCCCCACTCACCCCGTCACGACGCGCCAGAACGGCCCAGGAGCCGCGGGAGAGGCTTGTCCAGGTGCTTGGCCCGGCCCTCACGAATCGAGGGATGAGCTGTGCGGCGCGGCCCACGCTGCACGATCCGGCGCGTACCGCTGTGGTGATGCGCCAGGCGGGCTGGTCACCGCGACCGAGCTGCGAGCGCCGACGTGGGGACATGCCGCCGCTCTTGAGGTGGGCCGGCACGAGGCCTGAGCCGGAGCCGCGGGGTGGAGATGCTTGCACAACCCCTAGTTGTTAGTAAACTGGTAGCAACCTGCTAGCACTCGACCGGGGGCTGAGCCATGCACCTGCAACTGGTGATGAAGATGGACGACGGGACCGTGCTCTCCGCGGCAACCGACCTCGAGCTGGCCCGCAAGTGGGCGGCCCACGTCTGGGGAGAGGCCTGGGCCAGCGTGAGCCACGGTCGCCAGAGCGTCGAGGTGGCCGCTGCACTGCGTGAGATCGTCCGCGCGCACAAGGGCTGAACCACCAGCACTCCCCGGCCCGAGCGCGGTCCGCGCATCGCCGCGCCCGTGGCTCACGAGCCTGATCGTGAGCCACGGACTGAGCCACGACGAGGAGCAGGTACCAGCCTGCTAGCGCGTCGCCAACCACCTGCCAGTGAGGACACCATGACCGAACAGACTGCCCTGCACTGCCTGAGCCATGCCCACCCGATAGCTCGTGCCGAGGCGCTCGCGGCCGATGGGCTTCGCGACGTGACCCCCGTGGCGCGCAACTACGGGTTTGAGCTGCCGGTCGCCGTCGACGAGGGCGCCTGGGGGGTAGCCGGAGCGGACGCCGACACCCTCGCCACCGTGCTGTCACGGGCCGCTTCCACAGCACGCACAGCGACCGGAAGCCGCGCGCGCTTCGGCGTCGAGCTGGGGGTGGCCGGCGTCGTCGAGCTGGAGGTCAGCATCGGGCACAGCAGTGATGGTGACCCGGTGGTGACGATCGAGCTCGCGCTCGTGGAGGTGCTGCCGACGCCCTCTCATCCGCGTGTCCCGCGCTCAGCGTGACTCGGTGACGGAGGGGGTGTGAGAGGCCCTGCAGGCGCCGACAGGAGGGGAGGTGGCCGCGTCCGCTTGCTCCTTCGTCGCCGCTGCGCGGCCAGCCTACCCATCGTGTCAAGCATGTGGGGTCGCGAGGAGGGTGCGCGCGGGGTGGCAGTCAGGGGGTAGGCGTGAAGGTCTCGATGATCGCGTCCTCGGTCAGCTCGACGCTCAGATGCCAGCCGTCCCATGTGTCGACGAACGGCTCCCCCGAGGCCCACGGGTGCGCCTCGATCGCGGCCAGCAACTCGTCCTCGCTGGGGTAGCCGGTGGCGGGCAGGATGCACAGATCCGGTGCCGTCCCGGTCTCGTAGGTCTCGAACGGGAGCGTCACCCGCAGCGCGCCGTTGCGGATCTGGACAGTCTCGCTCCACAGCGGCTCGGACGCTGCACAGATCTCCGAGACCTCGGCAGCAGTTGTCGCTACCGACGGCTCGGTGACCGCACCGCGAATGCTGCAGCCCCCGGTGAGGGCCGCGACGACGACGGCGGCCGTGGCCTGCTTGGCCCGCATGGCGCCATCGTCTCAGCGGTGTGGACCACGCGGTACCGGCTGGACCAGGAATCACCCGCCCGGCTCGCGACCCGTGATCGGAGACGGCTGGCCCATGAGCCAGGCCAGGGCTCGGATCGTGGCTCACGAACCAGCAATCCAGGCTCACCTGGGGGCAGGCAGCATGGCTCATGCTGGCGATATGGGAGCAACCTGCTAGCATGCTGTCAGCAATTCGATATCTAGCCGCCTGACTCTGGAGGATCGATGCCTGACACCACCACTTCCCCGGCCACCGCGGGCCAGCCCGCGGACCGCTGGTGGGCCAAGCTGACGCCGTGGGCCAACACCGACGAGACCGCGAGCGCCGACGGCTACGACAGGTACCCGCGCTGGCCCGTCGTCCTGCTCGCCGCCGGCGCCTTCGTGGCGATCTGGGGTGGCTGGGTCGACCTGGGCCGGATGGCGGGCTTCGGGCCGGTGAACCTGCTGCCGGGGATCGCTGACCTCTACGTCGACCTGGCGATCACCCTGCCGCTGGGCATGGAGGTCTACGCCGCCTTCGCGCTCGGGGTGCTGCTCACGCACCGCAACATCCGGCCGAAGGCGCGCAAGTTCGCCGGGATCTCCGTGGTCTTCTCGCTCATCATCGGAGCCAGCGGGCAGGTTGCCTACCACCTGCTGTCAGCCGCCGGCATCGAGCGGGCACCGTGGCAAGTCGTCGTCGTGGTCGCGTGCGTGCCAGTCGCAGTGATGGGTATGGGTGCCGCCCTGTCGCACCTGCTCGCCCCGGTGCCCACGAACCACCGGCGGCCCGCCGTCGTGGTGGACCAGGCCGAGGTGGCCAGCGACGGTATGTCCCCCAACGAGTTCGAGGCCGAGGACTCCCGAGCGCAGATCGAGGACTCCCCGCGGCCCGGCCTTGAGACGGTGGCCCGTGACCCCGAGCCAGTGAGCCAGGCCGTCGAGCCGCATGACCACACCGAGGACGACGACGAGGACGAGCAGGAGGAGCAGGACGACCCCAACGAGACCGACCTGGACCGCGCCGAGCGCGACCAGCGAATCCTCGACCTGGCCCGCAGCGGCCAGGTGTCCTCCGAGCGCGAGCTGGCCGCCCTCGTGCCGTGCTCGCGCTCCACGGTCAACCGCGTGCTGCGCCGCTACGGCGTGACGCTCAACCGCCAGGACGAGCCAGCCCTGGCTGGCGCGGGCCAGTCCGCCTGACCCATGAACCGGGCCCTGGGCCGCACCTGACCACCACGGGCGGTCCAGGGCCCTTCCACGTCCACCGAGAGGAACCGCCATGACAGCCACCGAGAACATCGCGGCCCTGCGCCGGGCCGCGGCCGCCGACCAGCCCACCGACCCCGCCGACCTCGGCCCCACCATCCTGGCGCTCGCGGCCGATCTGCTGGAGATGGACCAGGCAGGCACTGTGGACCTCGACACCTGGCCCGCGGCCCGCCTGCTGATCCTTGGAGCTCTGCGGCGAGCCAACCCCGCCGGTGGCCGCCCATGATGGGCGCCCACCACGCAGTCTGCGGCGCCGCCACCTGGATAGCGATCACAGGCACCGGCCCGCTCATGCTCGGCTGGTACCCCATGGGACCAACGCAAGTCGCCGCGGGCGGCCTCGTGTGCGCAGGGGCCGCCCTGCTGCCCGACGCCGACCACCACCGGGCCTCGATCGCACGCTCCCTGCCCCCGATCTCCGGCTGGATCTGCGCGGGGGTGGGTGCCGTCTCCGGCGGACACCGGCACGCGACCCACTCCCTGCTCGCAGCGCTCGCAGCGACCGCCCTCGCGTGGGCGCTGCACCTCATCACGGCCCCGACGTCTGCCGGCGACCTCGCCGTCGGCGCCGGCGCGGTGGCCATCGTCCTCTTCGCGCTCGCCGCCCGCGCGCTGCGCCTGACCCGCGGCACGCTCACCGCCTGGATCTGCGCGCTCGTGGCCGGCGCCTTCGTCGCGGAAGCCGCGCCGCACAGCATCGCCTGGCTCCCCCTCGCCGTCGGCCTCGGGTACGTGGTCCACATCGCCGGGGACATCCTCACCACCGGCGGCGTGCCGCTGCTGTGGCCGCTGACACCCCGCCCGTCCCAACAGCTCCTCACCCGCGCTCCCCTGCTCGCGCGGATGTGGCGACCCAACGGCTACCTCGCCGTCCCCGTGCTGGGCAACACCGGATCCGTGCGCGAATGGCTCCTCGCGCTCGCCATCTCGGCCTACACCGCGCTCGGCGCCCTGTGGGTGTTGACGACGATCATCGTGGGCTGAACCGCGACGAGCCCCCGACGCCGCGAGCGCCGCGGCGGGGGGACATACCGCCGAGCTGCCGGCCCTCGAGATCCGCCGGCGTGCTGGACAGCGCTCATACGGTCCAAACATGGCCACCAACGCGCTCGTCACGTCACACCTAGGACCCACCGACCGCCCCAACGAGGACCGCGCCGTCGTCGCCGCCAACGCCCCGATCGCCGTCGTCGTCGACGGCGCTGGACTCCCCCGCGAGTGGCGCGCCGGATGCCACCACACCGTCGACTGGTTCGCCGACCTGCTCGCCCACGCCGCCGTCCACCACCTCAGCGACCACGACAAGGACATGCGCACGGCGCTCGCGGACGCCCTCGGCACAGTCGCGGCACTGCACTCCTCCACCTGCGATCTCGCGGCCGGCTCCCCGTCCGGCACGATCGCCGCCTGGCGTGTGCGCGACGACCAGCTCGAAACCCTCGTGCTCGGGGACGCGGCTGTCCTAGTGCGCGCCGTCGACGTTGATGTCTACACGAGCGATGACCGGCTGCAGAAGGTCCTCGATGGCCCCATGAACCAAGCCCTCAGGGATGGCCTGTCAGGGCCGGAGGTGCGCAAGGTGCGTGACGAGGCGGCTGGCCGCGCCAGGAACCAGCCCAACGGGTTCTGGGTGTGCAGCCACGACCTCAGCGCCGCCGACGAGGCTCTGGTGAGCTCCTACGACCTCGACGAGGTCGTCGGCGTGGTTCTGGCCACGGACGGAGCAACGCGAGGGGTCGACCTGCTCGGCTGCCACGAGGTGCCCGAACTGCTGACGCTGGCTCTCGACGGCCACCACAACGCGATCTACGAAGCCGTGCGGGCCAGCGAACTGGCCCAAGCCCAGCACCTGGCCCACATCGCGGAGAAGACCCACGACGACTTCACCCTCGTGAGCTGGGACCTACGCTGAAGCTCGACACGGAGGGCCGGGTGGGGACATACCACCGCGACGGCGGCCCAGCTCGACGAGTGGCGCGAGCAACCCCCGTAGCCATTGCCTGGCTCAGCGGGAGCGCGTTACGCTAGAACCAGCCCACCGCAGTAGCGGTGGGAAGTGGACCCGAGACCCTTCCGGACGGTTGTGGCGCTCGGGTCTCGCGCTTTTCAGAAGGCGTTCGTTCCTCGGCCCAACGATGTTGGTGCTTGTCAGCAGTCGAGCGTTCTACTACAGCCGGACGACGTTGGTGACGAGCAGTTCGGCACGCCGCCGGAAATCGCCGCCTCGGCCCCAGGCCCACGCCACAGCATCAGGGATGCACAGCAACGGCTCCTGAGCGGCGACGCCGTGGTCGTAGCTGAACGAACACCCGAGCCGCCTGTGCTCGCGCTGGATCACCTGCCGGTCGCTCTTGACCAGGCTCTCGTCACGCTCCAGCAATAGCCGGCTGTGATCGGCTGCGGCGATGTCCTGCACGAGCCGGCGCAGGCACGCCTCCCGACGCTCCCGCTCGGTGCGGAACGTCCTACCTGCCCTGTACAGGGTGATGGACACGTCCAGCGCCTCGAACGACGACAAGATCTGGCGCTTCAGCGAGTCGTTCTCCTTGACCATGTGCAGCCGGTGCGCGCCCGGCCTCCTCAAGCTCCGAACCACCCGCCGCGCCGCGGCCGTCTCGCTCGGGACAACGACAGCCGCCACCAGGAGGTAGTCGGCCCTCTTGCTCTCGTCGACGAAGACCTGCCCTCGCCGCGGCGCTCGCTGCTTGTTGTCCACGTGCACCAGGCTAGAAGCCCTTGCTGACACCAGGGGACGGGCGCTCCCCCGGTTGGGGGGCCGAAAAGCCGTCCCGATCGCCTCAGACGGCGCTACGCGCCCCGTAGAACTCCACCGCGCTGTTGAGTGGGCCTCGCCGTAGGCCCACTCGACAGCTCGGTGGGTCAGGCTCTCTGGAGTTCAAGCACCAAGCGCAGGTGCTCGGACACTCCGAGCGCCGACCTGCTCACGACCTCGGCATCGAGATTCAGCCGACGACACAGCACCGCGCCGGCGACGGCGTACAGGAGACGCTCGTGCTTCGAGCGCTGCTCCTGCCCCTCGAGTGCCGACAGAACGTCCACGATCTGAGCGTCCGACAGCGCGATGACCTCCGCGCGAAGCTGGTCCAGACCCGACATGGCTTACTCCTCTGCTAGTAACGTGATAGCAACATGCTACAAGCCATCTAGCCGCGACGCATCAACTGCTCTGATAAGGGGTGTACAGCGCTCCCAGCGGACCTGCCGGGGGTCCAGATGTCCGGTCACTGGCCTCGCTGGGGCAGTAGGAAGGGGCCCCGGTGAGCTGGTGTGCTCGGGGGCCCCTTGGGGTGGTGCGGGGGTGTGGGGTCAGCGCTTGGCGTGGGGTGCGGCGGCGTGGTTCCAGGCGAGGAGCATGCCGTGGCGGTGGTGGTCGGTGGTGGTGGTGCGGTGTTCGCGCAGGTGCTCGACGGCGAGGGCGAGGTGGTCGAGGGCGCCGTCGGTCTCGTGGTGGTCGGTGGCGTCGAGCCAGGCTTCGGCGGCGGCGATGACGCGTTGTTCGGGGGTGGAGGTCCGGGTGTTGGTGGTGGGCATGGTGGGTGTCCTCCCGGGGCGTGTGCTGGCTAGGTGGTAGCACCATGCTAGCAGAGTGGTAGTAGGGCCAATCGGGAGGCAGGTTGGTAGCGGGTGGGTAGCAACTTTGTTGCGTGGGGTACTAGTTCGTTGTTTTGGGGTGGTATGCCCGGTGTGGGGGATAGGTGGTAGCCATGTGCTGGCTTGGTGCTGTCTGCCTGTTGTCTCTGTGGTAGCGGGGTGGTAGGTGGGTTGAGCTGCGAGCGCGGGGGTGGGGGGACATACCGTCTGGCTCGAGGTGGCCGGCTGCAGCTTGAGCTTGTCGAGATCGTCGAGCTGGGGGTGGTGGTCGTCCCTGGCTGGGGCCGGCTGCGCCACCGCGAGGCCCGGGGCCTCGCGGGGCGACGGGTGGCCGAGGGTTGGTGGCGGTCGTGTGAGCCGCTGTGAGGGGCGCTGACGTCGTGGCCCCTCCCTGGGGCCCTCGGGGAGCCCGCAGCCCGTCAGCGCGCCGCACAACAGCCCTACCCGGGGTCATCCAGGCCGCCTTTCCCCCACCCACAGCGCCACCCATGACGCCCACCACCCCGCCACCCCCCTCCCAGACCCCGCGAAGCCCCCACGAGCGCTCCAGGAGCCTGCCCACCCACCAGCACCCACCACCTGGTCAGACCGCAGGGGATGGCGCGTCAGCGCCCGGCCCCGAGGACCCGTAAGACGGCAGACCAACCGCCCCTCGCGCCGCCAGGCGCGACGGGGCACCCCCCACGGCGGCGCGCCAGCGCCGCAGGGGTCGCGCCAGCGACCCCGTTGGACCGGCGCGTCAGCGCCGGGCTAGCCCGGCGCTGACGCGCCGGTCCAACGGGGTCGCTGGCGCGACCCCTGCGGCGCTGGCGCGCCGCCGTGGGGGGTGCCCCGTCGCGCCTGGCGGCGCGAGGGGCGGTTGGTCTGCCGTCTTACGGGTCCTCGGGGCCGGGCGCTGACGCGCCATCCCCTGCGGTCTGACCAGGTGGTGGGTGCTGGTGGGTGGGCAGGCTCCTGGAGCGCTCGTGGGGGCTTCGCGGGGTCTGGGAGGGGGGTGGCGGGGTGGTGGGCGTCATGGGTGGCGCTGTGGGTGGGGGAAAGGCGGCCTGGATGACCCCGGGTAGGGCTGTTGTGCGGCGCGCTGACGGGCTGCGGGCTCCCCGAGGGCCCCAGGGAGGGGCCACGACGTCAGCGCCCCTCACAGCGGCTCACACGACCGCCACCAACCCTCGGCCACCCGTCGCCCCGCGAGGCCCCGGGCCTCGCGGTGGCGCAGCCGGCCCCAGCCAGGGACGACCACCACCCCCAGCTCGACGATCTCGACAAGCTCAAGCTGCAGCCGGCCACCTCGAGCCAGACGGTATGTCCCCCCACCCCCGCGCTCGCAGCTCAACCCACCTACCACCCCGCTACCACAGAGACAACAGGCAGACAGCACCAAGCCAGCACATGGCTACCACCTATCCCCCACACCGGGCATACCACCCCAAAACAACGAACTAGTACCCCACGCAACAAAGTTGCTACCCACCCGCTACCAACCTGCCTCCCGATTGGCCCTACTACCACTCTGCTAGCATGGTGCTACCACCTAGCCAGCACACGCCCCGGGAGGACACCCACCATGCCCACCACCAACACCCGGACCTCCACCCCCGAACAACGCGTCATCGCCGCCGCCGAAGCCTGGCTCGACGCCACCGACCACCACGAGACCGACGGCGCCCTCGACCACCTCGCCCTCGCCGTCGAGCACCTGCGCGAACACCGCACCACCACCACCGACCACCACCGCCACGGCATGCTCCTCGCCTGGAACCACGCCGCCGCACCCCACGCCAAGCGCTGACCCCACACCCCCGCACCACCCCAAGGGGCCCCCGAGCACACCAGCTCACCGGGGCCCCTTCCTACTGCCCCAGCGATCCTCAGCCCTACCGAGACAGGCCAGAGCACGAACAGCCCGTCGAAAGGACCGGGTATGAGCGCTCGGGGCGGACAAAGTCCTTGGCTTCAAGAACGCGCCGCGACCTCCGTCGCGAGCCCGCGTCCGGTGCAGAGAACACCCCCACGTGCGGCGTGCACTACATCCGTGAAGACCCTCCGGACCAGTATGGAACCGCGGAATACCGCGGTTCAGGCGGCCATAGCAGCACGGTGGTCGACCACGACACAACGTGGCCAGCCCTATTTCTTCGGTGCGATCAGTAGTATGGGTGCAGCACCTCCGGCACCTGGCTTGGGAAGTGGAGCAGGGCACCTGATTCGTCCAACCAGGACGGGATCGGAGGTGATGCAAGGTGGCGCATCATTGCCACGACAAGGCTTGCCCGGAAAGACGAAGGGCCGAGCGCCGCGGGAAGCTCTCCCTGCTCGCTGGCGGCGTCTCGACCCTCGTCAACCTCTACAGGCTGGCCGTTCAGCTGTTCTTCTGAGCAGCCGTGGAGCCCTGGGGCTCGGAGTTGCACCTCCGGCCTCAGGGTTCTACTTTACGTCCGGCTTCGGCGTACGACAACCGTCGTGTACCCGGGATTCCCCTTGATCCGCCTTGCTTCACTCACTTGTTGGCACGCTGTATCTCCGGGCTCACAGTCAGGGAAGTGCTTCCGTCTGGACTCAGCACAACTGCGTGTCGGTTTCCATGGGCGCCGTCGTGACCGAGTCGGGAGTGGGGAGAATCTCTGTGAGACGGAAATGGTGGGGGCGCTCAGCGCGACGACCAGCAATCCGCGCGATCGTCGATCCCGATGGGCGCCGGCTGGTCGACACGTTCTTCGCTGAGCACATCAGCGATCCGACCAGGGTTCCGGTGTGGGCCGACTTCCGGCAGGGCCGCGAGGGTGCCGACGACCTCCTGCTGGCGGCATTCGACCGGCACGGGATCGTCGCGGCGTCCTTCTCAGGGCCTCCGTGGATGGAGGCCGACCAGGGCGCGCTCCACGGAAGCTCCCCCTCGCTGGTGAAGGCGATGCGCCACGGATCCTGGATGCTCCACGACATGGCTGTGCGTCCCGACATGCGCCGTGTGGGGCTGGGCACTGCCATGGTCCACCAGGTCGTGGACCATGCTCACGAGCTCGGGCGTGACGTGCTGTGGGGCGTGGCATCCGGCGGCCCACCCGTGTTCGATTTCTACCGCCGCACGCCGTTGTCCGTGCTCGACCAAGATTGCGCCATCGCATTTCGAGCACTCGAAGACACCCGCCAAGGTGTAGTGCTGCCGATCGAGGGCGGCCAGGCCCGATGGATGGCGCGCCTCCTGAACCCGCGACCCCGCCTGATCGACTGCAGGGCGCATCCTCAGTAGGGGAGCAGCGCTCTGGCGCTGTCCTCGCCAGATCTCAGTGGCGCGGGCGACGAGGGACCGTGCGGTAGACGTCGTCCGCGCTGAGCCAGCACACCAGCTCGGTGGCGTTGCTCGGTCCGTTCGGCGGCTTGACGGTCACCATCACGGATCTGCCGGTCCAGCGGATCGCAGCACCGGGCACCAGCTCCTCACCGCTGGGCCACCGCATGCGCACGATCACGGCGTAGTGCCCCTGAGGGCGCACCGGCACGGACTGCGGCACGGGGACGGCGTTCAAGGGCTTGGGCGCCGGCCAGAAATGGGTGCCGTCGACGCGCGTCCACGTCGCCGGCTCCGCGCGCCGTCCCTCTCCCGTCACCTCTCTACGGTAGCCCGAGTTAGAACAAATGTTCGACACTGGGACGGTGCCGACGACTGCCCTCGACCCACTCAACGCCGCTCGGGCCGCCCTGGCGGCCGCTGAGCTGCGCACGGGCGTTCGGGCGCGCCAAGGGCCGGGCTCGCGCATCGAGGCTGTCAGCGGGCCGCCAGAGGCTTCCTGGGGCGAGGTGCCGGCATTGCCGCTCGCCTCCCTGCTCGACGGCGGGCGCCTGCCCGTCGGCGCGGCCGCGGTCGTCGCCGGCTCCTCAAGCCTGCTTCTGGCACTGCTCGCCGCGTCGCAGGGGTCCGCGGACTGGGTCGCGGTCGCGGGGATGCCGAGCCTCGGACTGGCGGCCGCGGCTGACTCAGGGCTGGCGCTCTCGCGACTCGTTGTGGTGCCAGACGTCCGAGGCCAGGCCGCTGAGGCCATCGCAGCGCTCATCGACGGGATGCGCTACATCGCCGTAGGGCCCGACGCCGGTCTCTCACCGTCGGACCGTCGCCGCCTCCTTGCCCGGGCGCGCGATCGAGGGTGTGGGCTCGTGGCCACCAGCGAGTGGGAACACGCGCGCCTGCGGCTGGGCGCCACGCCCCGCTGGTCCGGCACCGAAGACGGCGCCGGCTACCTGCGGCGCTGCACGATCGAGGTGCATCGCCAGACTCGCGGCGTTGCCGACACATGGACGCTGACGCTCCCGGAGTCCGCGGCGGGCCCCCTCCGCCCAGCGCGGCGAGGAACGGCGCGGCCGCTCGCTCCTCGCCGAGAGCTCACCCCCCTGCGCGCCGCAATGAACGCTTGATAGCAACGCGGCAGCACCCTGCTAGCGCATTGCTACCACGTGTGCCATAGTGAGGTTGCTAGCAACTAGATACCACCTTCGGGTGGCCCAGACGAGGGAGTGATGACCAGTGCAGATGCTTGCTGACCACGCGATCCAGGCGCTCGACCTCCAGGAGATGGGGTTCGACGAGTCGATCATGGCCGCCCAGGAGATCTCCGAGCGCTTCGGAGAGGAGCTGGCCGACGTTCTCGACGAGATGGACCGCCGAGACCCGCGCACCTGCACCGTCGACCACGACTTCACCGATGGGGACCTGCCCCCCATGGCCCGCCGGTGGGTCATGGGCGATCTGTACGTCAACCACGCAGGGCTCGCGCACCGAGGCGAGTTCGCTGCCGCCTGACCCCCCGCCTCACGAAGAGGGCCGGACGAAGCACTGTGCTTCGTCCGGCCCTCTTCGTGTTGCCCCCTCGGCTACCCGTCGCTGGAGGTGCTGTCGGACCGCCGCGAGCGCCCGCGGCCTGGTCGGGTGCGGGTCCATTCGGTGACGTCGTCGCGTCGCCAGAGGGGGGTGCGGCCGATGTGGCGGTGGGGTGCGGGTGCTTGGCCGCGGGTGACGTAGGCGGACCAGGTGTCGGGCCGGACGCCTGCGAGCGTTGCGGCGTCGTCGCGGGTGAGCTCGGGGTGGGGGGACGTACCGTCGGTCATGAGCTCAGGGGGTGGCTGGCTGTGCGTCGTCGCGGGTGACGACGGGGACGAGGTAGCCGGTTCGGAGGACCGAGTGGAGGTTGCGGGCCCAGGTGGCTGGGTCGTCCTGGTAGCTGATGCGGCGTGGGGTGGTGTCGTCGACGACGAGGACGTCCAGCTCGGTGGGGATGAGGTCGTCGGGGTCCCAGGTCTCGGTGCGATCGTCGTCGTGGACGGTGAGGCGTGCGACGGTGACGTAGTCGTGGCCTCCCTCGGGCACGTTGCGGAGTTCGAGCTCGATCATGGCGGCCGCCTCCTTTCGAGTCGCGTAGTCGATCTAGTTTACAGGTTCACCCTGTATTTGTCAGTAGAAGCCTGCCGACGGCACGGAATCGAACTCGAGCATCATCCTGGCGCGGTTTCGTATGGCTTCGGCCCGGTCGGGCTCCAGCATCTTCTCGAGGCCGAACAGGTCATCGGAGGCGAGGAGGTCGCGCAACACTCGGCGCTCCTCGCCCTTGAGCTTGGTCCCGGAGCGGCCTCGCTGGATCCAGGAGTAGTTGCAGTAGTCGCCGGGGCGGGCGAATGCGTAGCCGTGGTCGATCAGTGCGATGCGGTCGCCGGCAACGAGGTAGTTCCCGGGGTGGC
Source organism: Isoptericola sp. MSGPD8_1_ISO-PGPR-S23-394 (assembly GCF_058072785.1). Classification (NCBI taxonomy): domain Bacteria; kingdom Bacillati; phylum Actinomycetota; class Actinomycetes; order Micrococcales; family Promicromonosporaceae; genus Isoptericola; species Isoptericola sp. MSGPD8_1_ISO-PGPR-S23-394. Next base: position 21,507 of record NZ_JBYRDY010000002.1, on the reverse strand, counting down.
GGTCCTGTTGCCCGATCAAGGCGTCGAAGAACGCGGCGGACTTCCACTCGGGGACCGTCTTGTAGTCCTTGTGCATCGGCTTCCCTGGCCGCTCCAGCGCGAAGCTGCCGAGGCGGCCGTTGACCTCGCGGATCACGCAGGGCGGCACCAGCTCGTTCCACGGGGGCCCCATCCGCTTGGCGAGCTGCCACGCCGCGGCTTCGTGGACTGGCTGCTGGGATTCCTTCTGGCCGAACCCGGCGGCGAGTGCGTCGTTGAGCCCGTTGAAGGGCTTGTGGTACCCCGCCATGCCATTGTCGAGCTCGACACGCTGCGTCTCGTTCGTGCCCCCGTGGGCGGACTTCTGGCGGGTAGGTCGCCCGCTGAGCATCGACTTCTCGTCGCGCTCGTCTCCCTGTCGGGTCTCGACGGCCTGGATCTGGTTGACGAGGCCAGGCGTCGCCCATCGCTCCGAAGCCCAAGCCGGCCCCCCATCGGCGGGGGCCGGGGACATACCGCCACCTGCAGCTCTAGCTGGGAGCTGGCCCTCTCCAGGTGCGCCGCCGCCGGCCGCCCGTACTGCAGCGATCACAGCCTGCGCCGGACCTGCTGACGCATTCATCTGGTCGGCCGGCGGGCGCCCGGCGGCGGGTGCGTCGTCGGTGAGGAACTGCTTCGGGTCCACGCCCTTGGCCTTCGCCCAGTCCTTGACGGCCTTGGGGCCAGCCGCTTCGAGGCGCCGCACCTCGTCTGCCTCGATCCCCTCGGCGCGCGCCCAGGCGACGACGCCAGCCTTGATCTTGCGGTTCTCCCGCCGTCGGCGGTTGTGCGCCTCGCGGGCTGCCGGGTGGTCATGCCCAGGGCAGCGCCGCCCACCGGTACGGCACATGCAGCGCTCCCTCTTCCCTCGAGCTCTTCTGGTCGGGGCGGTATGTCCCCCGAGACATGAAAGAGCCCCCACGCGCGAAGGGCAAGCACGTGGGGGCCGCGGGCGCCGGGGCTGCGGGGGGCGTCAGCCTGGTTGCTGCCCTCCGGCGACTGTCGCCTTGGCGCTGTTGGCCTTGGTGCTCTTGCGGCGCCGGGCCCAGGTGACGGCGAGGATGAGGAGGACGAGGAGGGGGATCAGGAGGATTCCGACGCCGATGAGGTCGGCCTGGTCGATCGGGCCAACGGCGGGGATGTCTGCGACCTGGCCGGCTTCGATCTCGCCCCAGGTGGATTCGACCCAGGGCCGGATCTTGGTGGTCCAGAGCTGCTTGAGGGCGACGAGGCCGACGGCGGCCATGGCGAAGTAGAGGATCTCTTCGAGGTCGCTGGGGTTGCTGCTGTTCTCAGCCATGACGTCCTTTCGTTGTTACCTACATGCTAGCAAACTGCTAGTTACGTGTAGACGAAGAGTCGGTGGATGGGCAAGGTCTCGAGCTGGTCCTGAACCTCGCCGTAGTAGGTGACCTGTGTGATCCACCAGACCGAGGGGGCCAGCACTTGGACGCTGATGTCTCCGTCGACGTCGACGGGCTCGCTGACGGCGACCCGCCACGACCACTGTCCGGGGGCGTGCTGTACCCGGACGGGTCGGCCGGTGAGTCCTCCGGCCTCGCGAGCAGGTCGTGGGCGGCGTGCTGCCGGCTCGTCGAGGCTTGGGTTGATCTCGTCGAGCCAGGAGCGGGGAGTGGCGCCGTCGGGCGGGGTGGTTGTCCCGGTGCCGTCGGGGTTGATCCCGTCGCGGTAGATCCACGAGTAGTCGACGGGCCACCACTGCATGGTGATGCCGGTCTCGGGGTAGGCCTTGGCCATCCACCAGTGCAGCGGTGCGGAGATTCCCAGGGCCTCGCGTGGCTCCGTCTCGCGCGGAAGGGTGATCGTCTCGCGGTCGTCGCGCACGAGCACCTGTCCGTGGACGAAGTATCGGCCGGGCATGCCGATGGTGAGCTCGTCGCCGACGGCGAGGTCGCGGGCGTAGCGCGCGGGGACCGGGTAGAGCACCGGCGGGTGGTCGGCCTGCCACGTGATGTCGGGGTACGAGAAGAACTCGGCGCCGTCGGCGTTCATCATGTCCATGCTCGCAGGTTGACCCCCTGCTGGGTCATGAAGCCTTCGGGGTCGACGGGCTCGCCGTTGACGTGGACCTCGAAGTGGTAGTGCGCCCCGGTGCCGACACCGGTGTCGCCCGACAGTGCGATGGTCTCGCCGCCGTCGACTTCCTGGCCGGGCTTCACCAGCACTTCGGACAGGTGCAGGTGTCGGGTGGAGATACCCCCGGCGTGCGCGACTTGGACGACCAGTCCCCCGCCGGAGGTCCAGGTGACCTCTTCGACCACGCCTGCAGTGGGTGAAGCGATCGGGGTGCCGACCGCGGCGCCGAAGTCGGTGCCGGCGTGGAGGCGGTACTCGCCGTAGACGGGGTGCAGCCGGTTGCCGAACGGTGAGGTGACCGGCGCTTGCATGGGTGCGGTCCACTCGCCTTCGGCGATGATCTGACCTGGGTCCAGCCCGCCTCCGTCGGAGATCGCTGCGAGCTCGAAGTTGTTCTCGCAGAAGCCGTCGATGTCGATGCCCGCGGTGCGGAAGTCTGCCGCGGTGGTGAGCGCTGCCTGGTCGGAAGTCTCCTCGCTGGGGGTTGTGGGTCCGGCCGGCGTCCCGTCGGCCATCGCGTTGACGATGACCGTTGCTCGCTCTTCGTGCTTGGCGTAGGCGTCGGGGAACGCCGACCGCTGTACCTTCTGCGCCGCGACCGTCACCGGCATGTCCTGCCAACCGGCGATCTCCTGCAGCCCTGGGGGCTCGGCGCGACCGGCCTTCTTCGAGTAGTGCGGCGACTGCTTGCCGCCGAAGAACGCCCGCGCCGAGAACGCAGGGTCACGCACCTGCTCTGCGGAGCCCCATCCCTGCGAGGGCCGTTGCTGGAACAGGCCCAGCGAGTCTCGGTCGCCGTAGTCGACGTTGCGCAGTCCGGACTCCTGGAGTGCCGTGGCGATCGCCACCACCATGCCCTTCTTCCCGACGCCGGCGGCCTTGCCTGCCGCGACGATCGCCTGGGCGTTGCCGATCTGCTCTTCCTCGCCCGGCCCGAACCCGGCCACGTCGCCCCCGTTGGGGATGGTGGGCGACTGGTCGACGGCGGGCGGCTGGTACTCAGCCTGGTCCACTTCGTAGCCCAGGCTGGTGCATGCTGTGGCGGCATCAGCCTGGTCGGAGTTGCCCGCGAGCAACGTCACGGCGCCGCCGAGGAAGACTGCACAGGCCAGCAGGACGAGCCCGAAGGCGGCCGCGAGCTTGGGCCAGTTGCGTTGCAGCCAACCGGCGACGCGGGTCTTGAACCAGGCGCTGGCCAGGGCGAGAGCAGCTTCCACGGTATGTCCCTTCGGGGCTCAGGCGGCGACCGGCTCGACGCGGGAGGTGAGCCAGGTGCTTTGGTCGCTGTCGTAGGTCACGTGGACGCGGACCCATGGGCCGGTGGTGGGTACGTCGAAGACGCCCTCCTCTTCGTTGATCGCGACCTGGACGGGCTCGCCGCTGACCGTGGCGTCCGGGGTGTTGGCGGGGTCGGTCTCCGCCAGCCCGCCGTCCCACAGCTCTGTCGTGGCCAAGGGCTTCACGGCTGACGCCCAGGCGCCCCGTGTGAGGTCGGGCCGCGCCCAGGCGGCCACGAACGCTGCGGCGGCGTCAGCGGCAGCCAGGCTGGGGTTGTCGTCTGCCGGGTCAGCGCTCAGGTCGTCGGTATGTCCCTCGACGTTGGCCGCGGCGCTGTCCGTAGGCGCCGGGCTCGCTGAGCCCGGGTCGGCGACCGGCGACGCGCTGGGGCTCAGCGTTGGCTCAGCGGACGGCCGGTCGGCCGCGGCGGAAGCGGAGGCCGCCGCAACGGGCTCGGCAGCCGCCGGCGCCGCGTCGTCGCCGTTGAGCTCGCCCGCGACGAAAACGGCGACCAGCACCGCCAGGACGATGGTGATGAGGCGCGCCGGCGAGTGCAGCGGCCAGCGCACGACGGGTGCGATCAGTTCCCACATCAGCGGTACTCCTCATCGTGGTCGGTTCCAGTGGTCGCCGCGGTGGGCGGCTGCCAGATCTCGAAGACCTCGGCACCGTCCACGGAGCGCGCGTTGGCCTCGACGACGCCTGTCGGCAGGGGGTCCGAGCGCTGCATGATCGTCGGGGGCGGCGACGTGGTCGACGCGGGCGCCGACAGGTTGTCGGTGGCCGACGACTCGACGGTCCCTCGCGTCCCGTGCATCGGCCGGTAGTCGTCCGCGGGACCCGACGAGAGGGCCGGGTGGCGCCCTCCCCCTGCCAGCGCGCGTTCTCCGAGGTCGCTGCTGACGGGCCTACTCGTCTCGGCGCCAGCCTCGAGCTGCGGGCGCTCAGCGGTTGCGGTCCCCTCACGCCCCCCGGGCGGCAGCGCAACGAACGTGGGCGGGACCGCGCGACGCCGGGGGCCGGTGTCGCGGCCGGCTCCGAGCTCGCGCGTCTTGCTCGGTGCGAGCTGTCGAGTCGAGCCGGCCGCCGCGAGCTCGCGGGACTCATCGCGGGCATGCCTGCTCGCGGCAGCAGGAGCGAGGTCGCGGCGGCCGTGCTGCGGGGCCGCGGCCAGTTCACGGCGAGTCCCGGCCGCCGCGAGCGCCGGGCGGGTCTCGTCTCGTGTGGGGGTGGGCTCGGCTACGGGGCCGTTGCCGTTGCCGTAGTAGTGCTTGTCGCGCAGCGCGCCCCAGTTGGGGTTGCGTCGGGATGCGCCGAAGGTGTCGTCGCCGTCGTCTGCATCGTCGATGCCCTTGCGCACGGCGCGGCGGGTGAACATGGCGTTGGTGCCCATGCGCATCATCCGTCGCATTCCGCTGACGCCGGGGACGCTCTGTCCGGGCTTGAGCAGCTTGAACAGCACGATGGGGATGACGAGGCAGATGCCGAGTTTGAGGAGCCAGTCGAGTGAGGAGTCCAGTACGGCGCTGGCGATGGCGAGGTTGACCAGGGCTGCGACCCAGAACAGCGGTCCGAGGATGATGAACCGGCCGACGTTCTTGAGGACGGTCATGACCCATCCCTGAGAGATGTGGAGCAGTCCGATCACGCCGATGGCGGGGGCCAGGGGGATGAAGATTCGGGTGGCGGCGTAGGCCAGCACGAGGAAGACGGCTGCCACGGCCAGGAACGGCATGATGAAGGCCGTGGTGATGACGACGGTGGCCGCGGCGCCCCAGCGGCCGTTGCTGCCGGTGAGCTGGTCGTAGGCGGCTGAGTCGGTGCGCTCGATGGCAGCGGCGGTGGTGGTCCACAGCTCCTTCTTGGCGTCGACGATCGCCTGGCCGGCCTGCGGGTCGTTCTCGAGCGTCCTGGCCTCGTCCCAGGTCAGGTGCGACGCGCGAAACAGGTCCGGTCCGTACTCGCGGGCCGCCTGGCTGTTGCTCGACCCGAGCGTCCCTTCCAGCCACGACGTGTAGAGGGTCTCTCGGTTGATCCGGTCGAACATCGAGTTCAGGGCGTTCTCGGCGGGGTTCTTGGCCTCGGTCGTCTCGGTGGGTGAGGGGGGCCCGAGGACTTCACCTGTGCCGGCCGCTGACTTCCCGGCGGCCTCAGCGGAGATGGTGACCGTCTCCTGCACGAGCCCGTCGACGGCCTGTGCCGACGAGACGGGGTAGCTCATCACGTAGGTCGTCGCGACGAGCGCGAGCACCGCCCAGCCGGTGCTGGTGACCACCTGCGACGTGTTGGCCCGCGAGGCAGCCCAGAGGACGCCCACGGCGACCAGCAGCATGACGATGGCCGCCCAGGGGCTCCAGAAGCCAGCCTTGACGGCGTTGGTTGCGCTGGTGAGCACCGAGTCCAGTGGCGAGAGCCAGTTGGGCACGACCACGAGGGTGAGCAAGCCGTGGGTGAAGGCGACGACGGAGCTCGAGCCTCCGAGGCCGAGGTTCCCGATCATCGTGGTGAAGTCGGCCACGGCTCCCGAGCCGGGCAGGCATCCGGTGTCGTAGTTCTGCCACTTGTAGGAGTAGCCGTAGACGTCGCTCATCGGCACGCCGCGGTTCTCGAAGGGGTCGGCGTTGCTCGACGAGCTGGGCTCGCCGAACATCTTGCCGGACAGGCCCGCGGTCGGTCGGTTGGGCTCGGGAGCGTCGGCACAGGCCTTGGTGGCGACCGGTGCGGCCTGGACCGGGGAGGCGGTGGCGGCCACCGCGGGCCCGACGGTCGTCAGGCCGAAGGCGACGACTATCGCGACCAGGAGAGGGCGGATGATCCGCTGGCGGGTGCTCATGCCACGTCCTCCTCGGGGATGGCGTCCACGGCCTGGAGGGAGCGCCGCTTGGTGGGGTCGGCGGTGGTGTTCAGAGCTGCGGACAGCCGCTCGTGGTTCGTGTAGTCGACGCGGATCCGCTCGATACCTCCGCGGCCGTTGTCCCCGCCCATGCCGTCGCGGAAGATGAACTCGCGCGGGGTGCCGGTCTCGGTGGAGCGGCGCGAGCGCATGGAGAGCCGGCCGAAGAGGCCTTCGTAGCCGACGCCGGTCGGCAGGCCGAGCATCCGGCAGTTCTCCTCCTGGGCGGTGGAGTCGGTGGTCTTGCCGACGAACGCGGCACCGACGAAGTTGTTGATGTTCTGCCCGATCACGTTGGCTGCGTTCTGGGTCGAGACCAGAGCGCAGATGTTGTGCTTGCGGGTGTCGGTGGCGGTCTTCTGCACGAGCGTGGAGCCGGTGGAGACCTTGGTGATCTCCTGGAGCTCGTCGAGGAAGATCCCCTTACGTTCGTGCCGGTCGACCCGGTAGACGCCGCGCAGCGCTGACCATGCGGCCATGGACAAGATCGGGCGGCTGAGCAGCTCCTCGAAGGTCCAGTCGGCCCGGTCCTTGTTCTCGTCGATCGAGGCCAGGCCCTTGAGGCTGATGATCGTCAGGCGCTCGTCGGTGATCGTCTCGCCACGGTTGCCGTTGTACGGGCTAGCGAAGAACAGCCTGGACAGCTCACGCTCGCCGGCCTCGCGCAGTCGACGGATCGTCGAGCGCGCCTCCTCGCCAGGGGTGTTGTGCAGCGCCTTGAGGACGCCTTCGACGGTCGAGTGGGGACGCGCTTCGGCGTTGTTGACCGCGTCGCGCAGGGCCGCCAGGACGGCCTTGCCGCGGTCGCTGCGCATGTCGGTGTCCTCCGGGGGGAGGCACCAGCGCAGGGTGTCGTAGGTCAGGTCGCGGCGCTGCGCCTGGGCGGCGCTCTTGGCCAGGCTGTACGCCATGTCGGGGTTCGGCTCGTCGCGGAACCACGACGGGTGTGGCTCGGGGACCATGGCGTAGGGGTTGAGCGCTCCCGGCTCGGAGTCGAGCAGGTTGATCGCCCGGCCGATGCCGCGGAACTCGGGCAGGTCCGCGAGCGCTCCGAGGCGGCCGGAGGGGTCCATGACGGTCCAGGGGGCGCCCTGGGCGCAGGTCTTGTAGATGATGCCGCCGGCGAGGAAGGACTTGCCCGCCCCGAGGCCTCCGACGATCGGGACGAGGCCAGAGCCTTCGACGACCTCGGGGCCGTACCAGGGGCACCAGGTCACGGCGCGCTCGGCGAATCCGGAGGTGTAGCCGAGCAGGATGCCTCGCTTGTCGCCGACCTCGGCGGTGGCGGCGGGGACTCCGGCGGCGAGCTTGGTGACGGGCATGCGCCGGGTGTGGCCCGAGTTGGCCAGGGGTTCGCCGGGGACGAACTCGCGGGCGAGGCGGTACTGGTCGAACTCGCGCTCGACCTTGATGCTCGGCTTGTAGAGGTTCTGGACGGCCTTGGCGCGCTTGAGCGCTTCTTCCTCGGTGGGTGCCGAGACGGCGATGCGGAACCAGCCGCGCACCCGCGTGGACAGACCGTCGAACCCGGCGCGCATCTCGTCCTCGACGTCGGCGGCGCGGGCTGCCTGACGCTGGAGCTGGCGCGGGGGCTGCTTCTCGTGGTCGACGACGTAGTGGTCGTGCTGTGCCATGACGCGGTCGGAGAGCTTGTTCATCTCCCGTGCCGTGTCTTCGGGGCTGCGCACGTCGACGCGGAAGCTCCACTCGACGGGGAACCGCAGCTTGTCGGTCTTGGCGATCCACGGCTCCTCCTTCTCCGGGATCGCCAGCTCGCCCATGCGCCCGACGGTGAGCACGACGACGTGGCGCTTGATCGGGCTGTCGCCCATCGTGGAGTCCACGCGCACCGACTGCGCCAGCGGCTCGGCGCTCCAGTCGACGCCCCCGGCGAACTCGTCGAGGTCGTCCTTCTCCCAGGCGGTCTCTTCGACGACGTCCTGTGCGGGGACCGGGCAGCCCAGCGCGAAGGATCGCGCCAGCAGCCACGCCATGTCGTTGCCGACGGCGGGGATCGCTTCGATTCCCGGGCCGGCCATGATCTCGTCGAGCTCGTCGAGCTTGGTCTGCAGGGCGGCCATCTCGCGGCGGGCGACGTCGGGCAGAACTCGCGAGGTCAGGTCGACGGCGGCCGACCGGGCGCCGAGGTCGACGCCGAAGTACACCAGCTTGTCGGCCTGCATGCGGTCGCGGAGCTGGTACTGGTCCCGCTCGAGGATCTTGGCGAATCCCTGGGTCGGAGCGGGCGAGTTGTTCCACGCCGCTTCGGCCCAGGCCTGCACCGGGTACGGGCGTGTGGTGATGCGGCCGTACAGGGTGCGGCCCACGAGGTCGGCAACCTGGGAGGCCTGCGAGACGATCAGGGCCTCGCCGTCGGCGATGGAGCGGAACGACCACATCTGCGGGTCCAGCAGGTACCACGCGGTCATCCGCTTGTCGGTGAACGTCACGTGATTCGAGACCCGGGTGAGCGACCAGTCCATCGCCGCACCGCGCGGCTTCGGCACGGAAGGGTGCTTGCCGCGTCCCTTGCGCGCGTCTCGGGCCGCACGCTTCGCTGTGGCCGCCGAGGCGTCGTCCTCGGCGGGGTCGTAGTCGATGGTCACTTCGTCGTCCGCGGCGCGCTTGCCGCCGAACAGGTTCTTGAGCCTCATGCGTTGATCCCCTTTCGCGAGGCCGCGACGTTCGCGTACGAGCGCCACCGGCGGCGTGTGACGGCGTGGTCGAAGACGCCGGGTGCGCCGTACTCGTCCGCGTGCTCGACGCTCGCGGTCGTCGTGGGGAGCTCGTGAGCATCCCCGATCTGGGTCGTGCGCCGGCGGAACGCCCGGGTCGGGCGGCTCATCCAGCCCTTGGTCGACGCCCTGCGCGCGGTGAGCTCGTGCACGAACGTCTTGCCGAGCACCCCGACGGGCCGCTCCTGGCTCGTGTTGTCGACGATCCACTGAGTGAGCCGGATGGAGGCCATGACGGTCAGCGCGACGGACAGCAGCGAGAAGCCGATGCCGGTGCGCATGAGGAACGCCAGCCCGAGGATGATGACGAGCGGGCCGATAGCCAGTGCGCGGTAGCGGAATCGACCGACGTACCGCCCGGGAGGGCCGAGGTAGGTCTGGTCGACGTCGTAGATCTCGTCGTCGTCAGGCAGGCGCATGGGCGGTCACGCCCCGAGCAGGCTGACGATCCACTCGCCGACGCGGGCACCGGCGCCGGTGGTGGCCAGCGCGAGCCAGACGAGGCCGATGAGTCCGCAGCCGACGATGGTGACGACGCCGGAGATGTTGCCGCTCTTGCCCTTCCAGAGCACGATCGCGGCGATGACGATGAGGATCAGGGTGATGACGTTTTCCTGGATCCAGTTGGTCAGGCTGCCAGTTTCCATGTCTGTCTCCTTGTGTTGGGCCTCGTTCGGCGAGGCTGTGCAACGTGCTACACGCTACACGCTTTTCTACCTAGTTGCTAGCAGGTTGGTAAGCGGATGCCTCCACCTAGCCAGGGAGTGCAGCGTTCAGCACGCTACACGGCTTCATAGCAGCCTGCTAGCACGTTGCTACGAAGCACGTTTTGGGGCCTAGCTGACCGGACTCAACTCCTCCGCGATCCGTCGTGCCGCCGCTGGGCGCCACCTGCGCGCCACGGGTAGCAGGGACTCAACGCGGGCCGAGGACGTTGCCCACTCCGCGCTGGTCTGGAGAGGCGGGAGTCCGGCCGCCTGGCGAGCCGACGCCACCGCGAGCGCCTGGGCGCGGGCGGCCGGGTCGGCGGGGTCATGGTGGGACATCTGGGGTCCGAGGTTGCGGGTGGCGTCTCCGAGCTCGACGGCTTGTCGCACGACGATGAGTGCGGGGTCCGGGGCGAACGTCGCTCTGAGGCGGCTGGGGGCGCGGTCGTAGGACAGGTGGGGTGCGTGGGCCCACAGGTCGCGCCACAGGGGCCACAGGGTCCAGATCTGGTGTCTGGTGCGCAGGTTCGCTAGGGCCGTGTCGAGGGCGCCGACCAGTAGCCCGGTGGCGATGCCGAGGATGCACAGCACCAGGGCGCCTTGTTCGGCGAGAGAGATGGCCGCGGTGTCGGCCTCAGGAGCGGTGGTCAGAATCGTGAGGTGGATCGTCTTGAGGACGGTGTAGAAGACCCCGAGGGTCTGGCCGAGGCCGAGGCCGATGAGACGGGCGCGTAGGACGCCGGTGGCGTGGCGTGCGTTGCGGAGCGCGATGCCGGCCCCGTGCCACAGGACGACGGCGACCACGACGAGGAAGGCTGCCCAGTGGATGGCCCACAGGGGATCGCTGGCGTACACCGCGGCGCGCTCCGCAGCGGTGGCGGGCAGGATCTCGGCGGCGTCGATCAGAGGTACGGCGACGGCGGCCGCCAGGACGATCCACAGCCGCGGGTCGGTGGCGGCCCGCTGGACGCGACTGGCGCGTCCGTGGCCCGCGCTGGTGATGGCTCCAGTGAAGGCGAGCACGCCCAGGGCGGAGACGAGCGTGGCGGCGTGCTCGGTGACGCTGAGGTAGGCCGTCCGTCCGAGCGCTTCGCCGACCTCGTCGAGGTCGAGGGTCCGTCCGACGGCGAGAGCGGTGACGGCGACGGCGAGCGGGCGGGAGCCGGCGCCGCGAGCGACGCGGGTCGCCTCGACGGCGGCTGCGGCCCACAGCACGACCACGGAGATCAGCGCGACCTCACCCACGGTTCCCCCTGGTGCCGGTCAGCGCCTGCCGTAGCGCCTCTGCCTCGGCTGTGGCCAGGGCCTCGGTTGCGTCGGCTCGCAGGGTCAGCAGGCTGGCGAGCATCTCGGCTTCCTGCTCGGCGTGGCCGGTGAAGTCGCTGCGGTTGAGCATGCCGAGCACCTTGCCCGGGTCGAGGTCGGGAAGGACCTGGCGGATTACCTCGGTCATGGACTCGCTGCCGCACGCCAGGCCGTGGTGGCGCAGGATCATGTGTGCGAACTCGTGACGGATCGTGTGGTCGCGCAACGCGGGGTCGCTGTCCTCGGGAACCAGGATCAGGTCGAAGTGCTCGGTCTCCCACCACACTCCGCACGCGGTGTCGACGAACAGTGCGGCCGGGGCGTCCTGGATGTGGATCGGGCGGCCGCGCTGCTCCTCGAGAGCGGTCTTGAGCCGGTCGTTGGTGAGCGGACCGGGCATCGCCAGGTCGTCGAGGGCGGCTTCAACCTTGCGGCGCAGTGCGGTCGTCGCCATGCGGTCCTCCCTTGTGCAGCGCCTCCAGCTCGCGGACGCGGTCGACCATGGACATGACCGCTGCCAGGCTCTCGGGCGAGAGGCCGGAGGCACGCATGGCCACCGAGCGGACTCCGGCGTCGCGCATGGCTGCGGCAGCGGCGAGCTGATCGTCGATCTGGGGCGCCCGTTCGTCGTCGAAGAAGTAGGCGGGGCTGACACCGAAGAACGTAGCGAGTGCTTCGAGGTGGTGCTTGGTGGGGTTGTCCCGCTTCCCGGTGCGCAGCATCCAGACGTAGGTGCCGGAGATCGTCGGGCCGCCAGTCTCGGCGACTCCGCGCGCCACCTCCTCGTTGCTGTACTCCCGGTCAGGAGCCCCCGGAGGTCGCATAGTCTCGAACAGGCGGCTCATCTTCGCTGCGAGGTCCATCACGGGCTCTTGCTCTGCTGCCACGCCCCACGTCCTAACACGAGTTGGTATCAGTTGTCTTCGTATGAACGTGAGTTGATGGTGCCAGAGGCGACCATCCCCCTCAAGCGGAACCGCTGGGCGCAGGTGCTGTCGCGCGTCCTGGCGCCCCTGCACACCACGGTGGCCGCGACACTCCTGGCCGCCCTGGTCCCGCACACCGAGAACCGGTGGGCCACGCTCGGGCTCGTCGTCGGTCTCTTCGGCGGTGCGGTCGTTCTCGTGATCGCCACGATGCGCCTGCTGGGCGGGCCGGGCTACGCCACCCGACGTCGGGCCGTGCCGGCGGTCCTCGCCGCTGAGGTCGCCGCCCTCGGCGTCGGCTACGTTCTCGGTCTGCCTGCCGAGGTATTCCGAGCCTTCACGGCGTACTTCATCGTCGGTGTGATCGCGCTCGCCGGGGCCCGGTGGAACATCTCGGCGCACTGCCTCATGGCCGGTGCGCTGACCGGTCTACTGCTGGGGTGGCTTCCCGCCGTCGGCCTGGCCGCCGTCGTCGTCCTGGGCGCGCTCGGTGTCTCGCGGGTCGTGCTCGGTCAGCACACGATCGCCCAGGCCATCGTCGGTGCCGTGCTCGGGTGTGGCGTCGGGCTGCTGGCCGCCGTCGCTGGGCTCTGACCAGGGGAAGAGGGATGTCCCCATACGGTCTAGGTCTTCCTCGGCGCCGGACCAGTCGAACCGTTCGGAGTGGTTCTCCAGGTCGGTCGCGATGTTGAGCGCCGGGGTACCCACGATGGGGTGCTCGACGCCGTACATCGTGAGCCACGCGGCGAGCGTGCGCTCGACCTCGTCCCGGGCTCTTGCTGCGTCGAATCTTCCCGTACGCCTCAGGTCTGCGAGCCTTGCGGCGACCGCGCGGGCGCAGAGATCCGCAGATGGCATGCCCACGAACTCGTCTCCGCGGCGTGCGAGCTCCAGCATGATCCGCCGTTCAGCCGGCATCTGAGGACCGAATTCCATGATGGTGTGCGCCGTCTTGGGGATCGTCCATGCACGCCGCGACATGACGTCGGGGCATCGCCGCCCGGCCTGGAAAACGTGCCCCCGCAGGCGGAACCGCCCGCGGCGGTGCTCTCGAGCGGCGGTGATCGCGGTATGGACGTCCAGGAGGTACTGGACGCTGCTGTAGGGCTCGATCCTGATCGCCTTGGCGGAGGTCTCGTTCCCCAGCTCTTTCGAGGCAAACATCCTTGGCGACAGCGAGTGGAGCTGCCGGCGCAGGCTGCGGCGGAGCCCGTAGCGGGTGGTCCTCTTGCCCCGGTACGACAGCCCAGCACTGGAGATCGTGACGGCGGTACGTCCCCGGTTCTCGACCGTGAGGATCGCACTCTCCACCCCGACGCTCCCATTTTCGGGGTGCTCAGGCGGCAGCATGGCGCCGGATCGAGATCCACTTTGCTGGATCATGAGACCGGGGTACCACATCGCTGCGGTAAGTCGAATGTGCACCCTCGCGCCCGCCAGCATGAAGGCTCGGACCTGCCAGGCCAAGGCGGTGACCGAGACCGCGACCGCGAGGATCGACAGCGCCAGGGGCAGCCACCAGAACTGCTCTTGGAACGTGGGGTCCTGGAGAGCGGGGTCCGCCTCGGTGGTCACTCGACGACCGAGAGCGTCTCGTCGTCACGCAGGCTCACCACGCCGAGGTCGCCGTCGGCGAGGCGGTAGGTCACCGCGAGGCAGTCCGGGTCGACGTCGTCCGGGTCGACGCTCTCGACGGTCGCGAGCGTCGGCCCGGTGTCGGTGTCGACGAGGATCTGGGTGCCATCGTCGAGGGCGTTGACGGGGGTGTCGGTGGTGGGTAGGTCCTCGGCCGCGGTGAGCTCGCTGGGGGACGTACCGTCGTGCTCGAGATCAGCCGGCGGCTCGAGTTCGGCGATGGTCGCCGTGGGCGGCGGGTCGATGGCCGCGACGGCGGCCGCGGGGGTGACGTCGTCGGGCAGGGTGACGTGGAGCCCGTGGAGGATGGCGCGGTCGGCGTCGGAGTGGCCGCGCTCGATCTTGGGGGTCCAGTAGATCTGGGCGTGTTCGGGCGTGCTGCCCATGCCGGTCTGTACCCAAGCGCGACCGGGGGTGTTCTCCAGGCCCGATGTGGCGATCGGGGAGCCGAACACCATGCGGCTGTCCTCCGCGGAGAGGTTGCGCAGCGCGATGCGGACGGCGAACTGTCCGCGGCTGGAGGTCTGGATCCAGGACGCGGCGGCCTGCTGGGAGGCCAGGACTACGTGTACGCGGGCCTCGCGACCGAGGCGCAGGATGGAGCCGAGCATGCCCATGGCGGGGTGCTCGGAGCCGGTGGGGGCCTTCTCCAGCCCGTGGCGGTCCTTCCAATCCTCCTTGCCCTCGCCGCTGACCCACCAGGTCTTGAGGACGTCGTACATCTCTTGACCCTCGTCGATGAACAGCACGATGGGTTGCAGCTCGTCGCGGGTGACTTCGTCGTTCATCAGGGCTTCGTAGCGGCGATCCATCTCGCGCTGCACGCGCTGGAGGGTGTCGACGAAGGCGTCTGGGGTCGTGGCAGGGCGACGCACGCCGGGGATGCTGCCGTACACGCCCTTGAATCCGACGCGCTTGGGGTCGATCACGTGAACCTCGGTGGTCACTCGCTCGGTCTGCGGCAGCGCCGTGAGCAGCGTGAACATCAGGACAGTCTTGCCACCACCGGTGCCACCGACGATGAGCACGTGAGGCAGGGTGCTGTTCAGGTCCCACACCGCGGTGTCCCCGCCGCGGAACTGTCCGAAGGCGGCTCGCATGGGACGGTCCTCGTCGCGCGGCGGGTGCGCGATGGCGTCGGGCAGCGGGACGACGGGGGCGACGTGCGCGCAGTCGGCCTCGATCTCCCAGCGCACGGTGATGGGGAAGCCGAGGGCGGTCTGGAGCGCTCGTGCGACGCGGGCCCGGTACGGCATGGGCGTCACGCGAACGGTGCGCTTCGCGGGCCAGGTGAAGGTGACGTGGTTCGGGTGCCCGTCTTCGTCGCGCGTGAGCGTGGTGATCCGGGCCCCGGGGATCATCGGCTCCAGAACCTCGTTGAGCCGTGCAATCACGGGATCTTCGTCGGCGGTCTCGGCGCGGTCGGGCCGCTGCTCGAGGATCGCGCGGCCCGTCTGCCAGTTGATCTTGACGTCGATGCCCAGCCGGGCCGAGGCGATCGACTCCAGCTCGCTGACGCGCTTCTCCGAGGGCGTCAGCGATGGCGGGTAGTGCCAGGCCACCGGCAGCCCGTACAGCGAGCGCCAGGTGGGCCGGAGCATGGTGGTCGGTGCCCGGTTGTCGGAGGTCGCGGGGCCGAGCCCTTCGGCGAGCCAGACCATGGTCCGGGCCAGTCGGGCCCGGCGCCTCAGGAAGCGGGCGCCGAGTGCGATCGTCGCGACGGTCGCGGTGCCGAGCGCGATCGTTGGGACGGTCCAGCCCTGCCACCAGCCAGCGGCGCAGCACAGGATCGTCCAGACCAGGAGCGCGCCGAGGGGCCCGGTGGGGCCGACGCGGAGGGTGGGGCGTCCGAGCCAGGCCAGCAGGAAGAACGCCCAGGTGCCGAGGGCGACGGCGACGACTTCGAGCTGCAGGTCTCCCTGAGTGAACGCCCAGGCCGCGAGGGCGACGGCGGAGGCGAAGGCGAGCCAGGCGAGGGGCCACAGTCCGGGGATTCCGGCCCAGGGTGTCGGTACTGGCATGTGGCGCAGCGTCTTGTCGCTGGGGGCCGGCTTGGTCGTGACCATGGTCCCCTCCCTTCGGGCTACTGGTCGCTTTCTTCGAGGTGGCGGCGGATGGCGCGGGCCTCGCGGTGGATGTAGGCCACCAGGCTCTTGGAGACGCCTAGGTCAGCGGCTACGGATCCGAGCGAGGCGCCGGGGAGCTGGAGCATGGCCCGGATCTCGCTGTCGCGGTCGTCTCGGGCCTGGCGTTGCTGTTCCTCGGCTGCTCGCATGCGCGTGATGGCTTCTCGGGCACGGTCTCGATGGTGGGCGTAGGTGGGCGAGGTGTCTGGCACTCGGGGTTCCTACGCGTTCATCGTGTAGCGCATTGCACGGTCATGTTGCGCGAGTTCAGTTTTCCGCGCGCTCGTGGAGCTCACGCGTGTAGTCGTTGACGGGCTCGTGCTTGAGGAACCACATCTCCATGGCTTCGGTCATGATCTCGCGGCCGGTGTGGCTGCCGGAGTTGACGGTGAGCACGTAGGCCTCCTTGAGCCCGGGGTGGACACGGAAGCTGAGCTGTGGCCACTTCGAGGTCAGCGCGGAGCGCTGGATGGTGGCGTGCGTCGGCTCGGGATCGGGCTCGGGGGTCTTGGCCTTGGGCGGGGTTCCGCCGTTGACGGCTTCTTCGTCGAGCTTGGCCTTGCTCGCGCCGGCGAGCTCGGCCCAGCCGGGCTTCTTGGTCGGCTTCTTCTGGGTCATCTGGTCTCTCCCATCTCGATGAGTTCTTGGAGCAGATCGGGGAACGCCCCGAGGTTGCGCGGCACGACGCCGAAGGCCTCGATGTAGCGCACGGAGTGCGGGATCTCGGTGGTCATCCGCGGTACGGGGGCGTCGAACGCCTCGCGCAGCGCTTCGTCGGCCTCGCGGTGGACGATGGTGCGCGGGTGGCTGTCGGAGAACAGGGCCCGCAGCTCGAACGGAGACTCGTCGTACACGGCGGCGGCGATCTGCAGGGTCGGGAAGAGAGAGGCGACCTCCATCTTCGAGGGCCGCAGCGGCACCAGGAAGATGTCGGCCAGGCGCATTGCGTCGGCCAGCGCGTTCTGAGCGTGCGGACCGGTATCGATGACCAGATGGGCCTCGGCCGGCACGACACGGCGTGCGAATTCGGCGAGGCCTTCGCCGTCGTGCTCCCAGGTGTGCAGGGTCAGGTTGCTGGGCCACAGCGGGCCGGCCAGGCGCGCCCAGGTGCTGGCGGAGTCGTTGGTGACGTCAGCGTCGATCAGGTGCACGGGGTCGTGGGTGAAGCGGCGGGCGAGCGCCAGGGCGAGGTAGACGGCCACGGTCGTCTTGGTGGTACCGCCCTTGCGGTGACCGACGCCGAGGCGCAGCGGCCGAGCCGGGTTCGGCAGCAGCATGAAGACCTCTCCCAAGTTGCTAGCAAGTTGGGAGCCACGGTAACACAAGACTGCTAGCAACATGGTAGGGAATGAACTACCAGTTGCGTTCAGGTCAGGTGCCGGAGGTGCACACCAACCTCGTGCCGAGCACCGGAGCTAGGCGGGATGGTCTTCGCTCGAGCCGGAGGCCAGCGCTGGCGAAGTCCTCGACGTAGAGGGCTTCCAGCTTCGGTGAGACCGCCCTGAGCGCGACGTCGATCTGGTGCTCGCGGGCGATGGGAGCCAGGGAGGCCAAGACCTGCCGGCGCAGTTCGCGCGCGGGTGCGTCGTCGTCGATCTTGACGTGGTTGGCCAGGTGCCAGCACCGCTGTCGGCGTCGGGCTCGTACGGCTAGGACGACGGTCTGGGTGGGGTGGACGTACCACCTGGTGCCCGCTCGGGGCCGGCCCCACAGCAGCCCGGTGACGGTGAAGATCGCGGCGAGTGCGCCTGCGGCCACCAGGAGGCTTCCCCACCAGGGCAGCGGCGTGAGCGCGGCGACGTCGACGGCGACCAAGAGCAGGACGGCCGCGGGGAGGGTTCGCCGGGACCAGGTGCGTGGCAGCAGCACGGCGCGGACCGAGGCGCGGGCCATCGCGCCGCGGTGGCGGCCCATGTCGCTGGAGATCCCGTCGACGGCGGGAGGGTCGGGCACCACGTCAGAACGCGCGCTCGTCGCGGTGGTTGTAGACGGTCATGGTGACGTCGGTGATGACCACGCCGGACTTGTCGAGGTCGGGGTAGCGGTGCTGCACCTGGGTCTTGAGCCAGCCCAGGGAGTCCCCCTCGAAGCCCTGCGAGCGTCCGAGCACGCTCGAGACCTGGTAGCCGTGCTTGGACCCGACGGTCATCGAGTGGCCGTTGGACAGCCGCACGTCAAACTTGACCTTCTTGCGGTCCCAGCGCTGGCCCTTGGCGGCTGAGCGCAGGCGG
The DNA here is from genome assembly GCF_058072785.1 of Isoptericola sp. MSGPD8_1_ISO-PGPR-S23-394. NCBI lineage: Bacteria > Bacillati > Actinomycetota > Actinomycetes > Micrococcales > Promicromonosporaceae > Isoptericola > Isoptericola sp. MSGPD8_1_ISO-PGPR-S23-394. Next base: position 3,556 of record NZ_JBYRDY010000002.1, on the reverse strand, counting down.
GACACCATCGTCTGATTCGCCTGGGCACGGCCCTTGGCGTCCTTCGTCTTGGGCGCGGTGAACTCGTACTGCCGGGCGCCGCCGGCCAGGGGGGTCATGCGCTCGGAGAATCGGCCCGGGCGGCGCTTGGCCGGCGCCTCGGTGGGCACGCGCACCCCGCCGCCCTCGGCGGCGCGGGCACGGACGGCCACGACGTGGCCGTCCTTGCCGCGACGGCGCGGCGGTGGGCTGGAGATGTGCCCGCGCTCGTACAGCTCGGTCACCGCCCCGCGGTAGGCCTCACCGCTGGTCTCGCCGGCAAGGATCTTGCGGACCATGCGGGGGGACCTACCGAGCATGCGGGCCAGCTCGGCGACGGTCACGCCCTGGCCGCGCTGGTCACGCAGCATGTCCGCGACGCTCAGCGACTCGTCGGGCTGGTGCGGCTCGCGCGGGCTCATACGTCGCTCTCCCAGCCGGGCACGCCCGCGGCTTCGGCCTTGGCGCGAAGCACGTTGCGGGTCTCCATCGTGGTGGGGGTAGCGATAGCGCCGGTCAGGGCACCCTTGAGGCGCAGGCGACCCACGCGGCCGTCGTCACCGCCGCCGTCGTCGACGGGGCGGGACCACTGCGGCACGACGGTGGAGTAGATCGCGTCACCGTTGATTCCGAGCAGCGTGCCCGGGTCCATGCTCAGCACTCCCCCGGTCTGTCCCTGGGTGGCCAGGGGTGAGCGCAGCACTCGCGAGCGGGCCCGGCTCCAGACCTGGGCGGCCAGGTGGGGCTGGTAGTACGGCAGCGTGCGCTCGTCGTGCTCGCGCCCAGGCATCGTGTAGGTGAACGCGTCGCCGAAGCGCTGCATGGTGTTGGCGTACTCCGCCGGCACCTCGCGAGCCGACCAGACAGTGATCGTGCGGCCCTTGAGCCGCGAGGCGAAGTTGCCGATCGTCTGGATGAGCATCGCTCGCAGCGCTGCCGCCACCGCGCGCCGCACCTCGGGCTCGATCTCGGCGCGAGCGTTGACGCGCTCGCGGGCCCGGGTCATCCGGTCGGCAAAGGTGTCCAACGGGCGTGCCTTGGTGAACGTCACGGCCTCCAGGGGTCGGACATACCACCCGTAGTCGCGGGCAAGCTTGAGCTCGGCGCCGTCGGCCCAGGTCTCGAACGTCGCCCCGGGGCGGTTCGGGTAGTGCCACCCGGCCGAGACGTCCTCGTGCTTCGCTCCCAGGAGCCCGACGTGGTCCCACTCGCCCGGAACCTCCACAGCAACCCGGAAGCGGGCCCGCACGTACGGGTCGGACTCCAGCAGGTCGGCCGCGTCCGAGCTCCCCATCCGCCGAGCCGGCATCGTGCCCAGCTCGCGGCAGCACGCGGCGTACATGAACCGGCCGTCGACGTAGCTGAACGTGTCGATCTCGGGCTGCGCCTCGGCGTCGAACAACGGCAGGCACGACCCGCAGTCGCAGCGGTCGGGCCCGCTGGTCAGGTGCTCGATCCGGTGTTGGCCGGAGGTGAAGTGCAGCTCGTCGGCCAGGTCGCGCGGCAGCGGCGCGAGATCCATGGTCCGCGGCAGCGACAGGGCCCAGGCGTTCGCTCCGGTGCTCGCCGGGGTCAGGGCCATCACGGCGCGCGGTACCGCATCGGCGAGGGCCTGAGCCGTGACGATCCAGGCGTCGCGAGCCTGGCCGGGCTTGAGGTCGCTGGTGCCGAACCACTCTTCGGTGGTGCGCACCTCGATCACGTTGCCGGAGACGTCGTTGGTGAACCGGCCGGTCACGGGCTTGTTGAGCCAGTGCCCACCGGCGGTCCAGCCCGGGGTGCGCACGATGAGCCAGTGGCTCTTCCCGGGCGTGGGCTGCGGAATTGCGCCGGTGAGCATGATCCGCTCGGCGCCCAGGGCGTGGGCGGTGTCGAGCAGGTCGACGAGGTTCGGGTTCTTGCGGCGGTCGCCGATCTTCGGACGGATCGTGGTGCCGTCGTCGGTGACGCCGCGGCCGCTCTTGAAGTCCAGCCAGGCGGTCCGCTTGGCCCGGTAGTTGTAGATCGTGGGGCGCATGTCAGGCGACCTCCCGTGCCTGGCTCTTCTTGGATCGGGAGTCACCGTAGACCTGCCCGCCGGCGACGCCCATGAACTGGGGCTCGCTGTCGGCCCAGGCGCGGCACTGGGCGAGCACAGGGCAGCGGGCGCACATCGCGAGAGCGGTGCTGGTCTCCTGGGGCGTCTCGGCGTTGGTGGCGCGCGGGTCCTCGACGCACACGGCAGCAGCCTGCCAATCGCTCGCGTAGACGTCGCCGATCCCGTCGACGGGCTGGAGCTCCAGGACGGTGTCGGGGCGCTCGCGGCGGGGGGACGTACCGCGGGGGGTGTGCTCGGTGAGCTCGAGCCGGCCACCGGGGAGCAGCGTCAGGAGAGTACCGATGGGCTCGTCGCCCGGGTCGGCAGGCTGGGCAGGCTGGGGGCCGCGCTGGAGTTCGTCGCGCAGCTCGGAGGCTCGGCCGTTGGTGCGTTCGTTGTGCAGCTCGCCCAGGAGGGCTTCGCGGCCTTCGGGGGTCAGTACGCGCTCGTCCATGATGGTCACCGGTCCTCCCCCTCGATCTGGCCTTGGTCCCGCTTCGCGACGTGCGGCACCGAGGGGAACAGGCGCAGCCCCTTGTCAGTGGCCCGGAACCGGGCGCCGGGGTAGATGACTCGCACCGAGTTCAGGTTCTCCATGAACGTCTCGCGGAACTTCCTCAGCCGCTGAGTCGTGCTGCCGAACTGGACCGCGAGGGCTTCCCACGGGATCAACGTCGGCGCGGAGAGGTAGCTCATGCGGTAGGTGAGCCAGGTGTAGATGTCCAGACGCATCGGGGAACCGGAGAACGCACGCAGCGCTCGCAGATCGACGGGGACGGGCGACTCGACGATGGAGCGGTAGAACTGCGGCGACAGCGTGATGCTGTTGTTCCACAGCGCACCCTGGCTCTCGTCGACGTGGTCGCTGTCCGGGATCCACAGCTCGAAGGACTCTGCGACGTTGAAGTTCTTGCCACTGACCTGCAGCCCGTCGCCCTCTCGGCGCACGTCCTGGACCTGCATCGTCGCGCCGACGAGGCGGACGATCTGTTCCTTGAGGCGGCGCGCGCCGGCGCCGCCCTTGGAGAGCCCGACCTTGGTCACGAACTCGTTGAAGCTCGCCCCCATGTCCAGGTGGGGGTTCTGGGTACGCACTGCCTCGGTCGCCATCCAGGCCAGTAGGTAGCGCGGGATCACGCCGAACGGGTAGGCGTCGCGGGTCTCGCCATCGGGGCCTACGAGCGTCGCCGGGCGCACGATGAGGGTCATGTTGCCGTTGCGGCGTTCCCACCTGCTGATGTCGCCGGGGTCGCGGTACGGCAGTGCGAGCTGGGTCCACACGCGTGCGGCGAACCCGATCGATCCGGCGCTCACGGCGTCTTCGCGTTCGATCTCGACGGCGGCGTCGAGCAGCTTCGACTGTCGGGGAGTGATCTCAATGGTCGTCTTGGAGCGGCCCGAGTCCGCCGATGCATGACGGTCGGGCTCGGCTCCGATACCCTGGGGCGAGAGAGAGGACAT